>NZ_JBHXAG010000003.1:0-7203 GCF_042726555.1 Streptomyces sp. NPDC060232
ATGTGGAAGCCCGGTAACGGGTGAAGCTGACTGGTACTAATAGGCCGAGGGCTTGTCCTCAGTTGCTCGCGTCCACTGTGTTAGTTCTGAAATAACGAACAGCTGTGATTTCAGCCAGCGTTCTAAATTTCATAGTGTTTCGGTGGTCATAGCGTTAGGGAAACGCCCGGTTACATTCCGAACCCGGAAGCTAAGCCTTTCAGCGCCGATGGTACTGCAGGGGGGACCCTGTGGGAGAGTAGGACGCCGCCGAACAATCATTGTGGGAAAGCCCCGCACCAGCCCGTTCAGGGTCCGGTGCGGGGCTTTTCTGCGTTCACGGGCCGGTCGGGTGACCCGGTGCCGGGGTGGGCACGGCGGAACCGCTTGGCGTCCGGTTACCTCCGTAATGTGGGTGTATGGGCTACGACCTTGTCATCTTCGACAACGACGGCGTGCTGGTGGACAGCGAGCCGCTCGCCAACAACGTCCTCGCCGGGTACCTGACCGAGCTGGGGCACCCGACCACCTACGAGGAGTCGGTCCGCGACTACATGGGGGCCTCCGTGCGCCGGGTGCACGAGCTCATCCTGGAGCGGACCGGGGAGCGGCTGCCGGCGGACTTCGACGAGACGCTGCACGCGCGGATTTGTGCCGCGTTCGAGCAGGAGCTGAAGCCCGTCCCCGGAGTGGAGGAGGTCCTCGGCGCGCTGACCGCCCACGGGATCGGGTACTGCCTGGTCTCCTCCAGCAGCCACGAACGGATCCGGGTCGGGCACCGGGTGGCCGGCCTCGACGGGTGGTTCGAAGAGGAGTGGATCTTCAGCGCGGACGACGTGGGCCTCGGCAAGCCGGCGCCCGACCTCTACCTGCACGCCGCACGGCACATGGGCGTCGAGCCCGCCCGGTGCGCCGTCATCGAGGACAGCCCCCGCGGGGTCCGGGCCGCCGCGTCCGCCGGGATGGACGTGTACGGGTACACCGCGCTGCTGCCGGCGGACGAGCTGCCCGGCGCCACCGGGTACTTCGGCGACATGATGCAGCTCCCGCTGCTCCTGCAACTCCCCGTGTGATCTCTCTACCCACGGGTAGCCCCGGGGCCTACGCTGACCCGCCATGACCGATGATGTGCGGCTGCGCCGCGGCCGCGGGGCCCTGGGGTTCAGCTTCTTCGTCCAGGGCGTCACCTTCGCTCTGCTCGTGACCCGGATCCCGGCCATCCAGGACCGGTACGGGATATCCGACGGGCTGCTGCCGGTCTTCCTCGCCGCCGTCCCCGTCCTCGCGGGCGTGACGAGCGTCGCCGCCGAGCACCTGGTCAAACGGGTCGCGCCCAGTGTCGTACTGCGGTGGGCCCAGCCGCTGGTCCTGCTGTCCCTGCTCGGGGTGGGGGCCGGCGAGCGGCTCTGGCACGTGGCGGTGGCTCTGGGGGCGTTCGGGCTGTCGGTGGGGGCGCTGGACGCCTCGATGAACATGCTGGGGGTCAGCCTGCAGCGGTCGTACGGACGCAGCATCATGCTGGGCTTCCACGCCGCGTACAGCCTGGGCGGGATCCTGGGGGCGTCGGCTGCCTGGTACGGGGCGCACGCGCACCTGGGCCTGTTCACCGGCTACCTGCCGGCCGTGGCCGTGCTGTTGCCGCTCGCGCTCCTGGGCAGCCGGTACTACGTCGACCGGGCGGGGCGCACCGCTTCGGACGGCCTGCCGGACAAGGGGCTGGGCGCCGGGAGGTTCGCGCTCCTGCTGCCGCTGTGCCTGGTCATGGCGTGCGCGTACATCGGGGACTCGACGGTGGCGAACTGGAGTGCCAAGTACCTCCAGGACGTGCTCGGGAGTTCGGAGCAGACGGCGACCGTCCCCTACAACGTCTACATGGTGACGACGCTGGTGGGGCGGGCCGTCGGGGACCTGGGCGTGCGGCGGTTCGGGGCCGTGGCCGTGGTGCGCGCCGGGACGCTGCTCGCCGCCTCCGGTTTCGCGGTCGTGGCGGCCGCGCCGGGGGTGTGGACGGGGATGCTCGGCTTCACGCTGCTGGGGATCGGGCTGTGCGTGATCGTGCCGCAGACCTTCGCGGCCGCCGGGCGGCTGTTCCCCGGGGCCTCCGACACGGCGGTCGCGCGGCTGAACATCTTCAACTACGTCGGGTTCCTGATCGGGTCGCCGCTCGTCGGTGCGGTCGGCGACGCCTGGAGCTACCGGGGCGCGATGCTCGTGCCGATGGTCCTCGTGTTGATCACGCTGTTCCATGCCCGCTCGTTCGGGCCGCGGGAGGCCCGATACGGTGTCGACCATGAGCGGCGAGCCGGTGACCGGGCTGTTGATGTGGGACGAGGCGGTAACGGGGTATGACTTCGGACCGGGCCATCCGATGGACCCGGTGCGCCTGGCGCTGACCATGGGCCTGGTGCGCGCCTTCGGGCTGGACCGGGCGATGGAGGTACGGGCGGCCCCCGCGGCCGGCGACTCGACGCTCAGGCTCGTCCACCGGGAGGACTACGTCACCGCGGTGCGCGAGGTGTCCGCCGACCCTGGTGCCGCGGACGGGTCGTACGGGCTGGGCACGATGGACGATCCGGCCTTCCGGGGGATGCACGAGGCGTCCGCGCTGATCGCGGGGCAGTCCGTGGCGGGCGCCGAGGCGATCTGGCGCGGTGAGGCCGAGCACGTGGTGAACTTCGCGGGCGGGCTGCACCACGCGATGCCGGGCGGGGCGTCCGGTTTCTGCGTGTACAACGACGCGTCGCTGGCCATCGCCCGGCTGCTGGAGCTGGGCGCGGAGCGGGTGGCGTACGTGGACGTGGACGTCCACCACGGGGACGGCGTGCAGGCCGCCTTCTGGGACGACCCGCGGGTGCTGACCGTCTCGCTGCACGAGCATCCGCGGACGTTGTTCCCGCAGACCGGCTGGCCGGAGGAGACCGGCGGTGCGGCGGCGGAGGGTTCGGCGGTGAACGTGGCGCTGCCGGCCGGTACCGGGGACGAGGGATGGCTGCGGGCCTTCCACGGAGTCGTGCCGGAGCTGCTGGCGGACTTCCGGCCGCAGGTGCTGGTGACCCAGCACGGGGCCGACACGCACTTCGAGGACCCCCTCGCCCACCTGGCGGTGTCCCTGGACGCCCAGCGGGCCGTGCAGGAGGCCTGTCACGGGCTGGCGCACGAGTACGCGGACGGGCGGTGGCTGGCGCTGGGCGGCGGCGGGTACGCGGTGGTGGACGTCGTGCCGCGGTCGTGGACGCATCTGGTGGGGATCGCCGCGCACCGGCCGGTGGATCCGGAGGCGGCGGTCCCGGCTGCGTGGCGCGACGAGGTGTACGCGCGGACACGGCAGTGGGCGCCGGGGCGGATGACCGACGGGCGCAGTCCGTCGTGGCGGGACTGGGACGCGGGCTACGACCCGGCGGACCGTACGGATCAGGCCGTTCTCGCCACGCGGCGGGCGGTCTTCCCGCTGCGCGGCATGCTGACCTGACCGCGGGGTGCGGACCTGATGCATCGTTACGCCAACTGTGGGGCTGTTCGCCGGAATTGATGACCCGACAGAGGTGTTGGGGGAGCATCGGAGGGTGTTGAGCACCGGCGCGCTGCGTGCGCATCTGCTGGCCGCCCGGTTGGCCGGGCCCGTCGCCACCTCCCGGGAGGAGAGCCTGCGCAGTTACCGGCTGTTCGCGGCGCGGGACCCGCGGGTGCTGCTGGGGCTGGACCCCGAGCGGAACTGGGGCGAGGGCGACCTGCTGAGGCTGATGGCGGACAAGTGCGGTGTCTCGGCGGATCCTTCGCACGTCAGCGGGCCGGACGTGATCGATCCGGAGCGGACGGTGGCCGCGCTGGAGGCGTTCGCGGGGCGGCTGCGGGAGGCGGCGCGCGCGCGGTCGCACGTGCTGTTAGGGACGGGTCATCCGCATCGGCTCCTGGGCTTCTACGCCGGATTGGCCGAGGCGATGTCGGCGGCGGGATGTGTTGTCCTCACCCCGGCGCAGGGGGCGTGTGTCGACATGGCGACCCGGTTCGGCGTACGCACGCACCGCATCGCCTACGTACGGGGGGTCGCACTGGTGCGGGAACCCGGCGTGCGGGCGCCGGGGAGTGCGACCGGCGTGCACAGCCATTCGCCCCTGCCGGTTCGGTTGGCGCTGGGGGCCCTCGCGGAGGCCGGCGAGCCGCTTCCGGACCTGGTGGTGGGCGACCACGGATGGGTCTGCGGCGCAGGTCAGCTCGGCGTGGAGGCGATCGGGCTGGCCGATACGGACGATCCCGCGCTGTTCGTCGGGGAGGCCGAGGGGCGGGTCTCGGTGGCCGTTCCGCTTGATGACGCCGTGCGATCGGACTATTACCATCCGCTTGCCCGGTTCGTGTTGGGCCGGGCGAGTCTGACGGGGCGACAGGAGTGGCCGTAGCTCCTCTTCCCCACTCGTATCACGCGCCCCTACTCTGGGGAGTGAGCGTGCGACGACGAGGAGTAACCGGAGGGGAAGCCGGTGCCCGTCATGCGCGGAAGGTCAAGGTGTGTCATGGCTGCTGGCGAGAGGCCTCTCAGTGAGGTTCAGTTCCTGACCGTGGCGGAGGTCGCCTCGGTGATGCGAGTGTCGAAGATGACCGTGTACCGGCTGGTGCACAACGGTCATCTGCCCGCAATCCGGGTGGGCCGGTCCTTCCGGGTCCCCGAGAACGCGGTCCACGAGTACCTCCGAGAGTCCTATGTGGGGGTGGAGTCGGCCTGAGACTGACGGGTCCTGACGCCTTCGTAACCCCTGGGAAGCACTCGGATTACGGGCTCGGAGCTTGGGCGGGTAGGCTAGGCCGACGTAGGTCGTGTGGGCCCAGACGCCCCGCACCAGTGAAGAGAAGTGAGCGAGGGTAGTCGTGGGCTCTGTTATCAAGAAGCGGCGCAAGCGGATGGCTAAGAAGAAGCACCGCAAGCTGCTCAAGCGCACCCGCGTCCAGCGCCGTAACAAGAAGTAAACGGCAGCTGTACGTGTTCTCCGCAGCCCCTCCACCATCCTTGGTGGAGGGGCTGCGGTGCAGCCGGGTACTTCTTCGAGGGAGGCGCTGAGCTTGTGGGGAAGGTCGTACTCGTCACCGGGGCTGCCCGGCAGCTGGGCGGCCGCTTCGTGCGCCGGATCCAGCGCGACCCGGAGGTCGAGCGGGTGATCGCGGTGGACGCCGTGGCACCGCCGCACCGGCTGGGGTCGGCGGAGTTCGTCCGTACGGACATCCGGCAGTCGTCGATCGCCAGGGTCCTGGCCGAGCACGCCGTGGACACGGTGGTCCATCTGGCGGTCACCGGGGGCCGGCCGGTCGCGGGCGGCGCGCACAGCGCCGTCAAGGAGACCAACGTCATCGGGACGATGCAGCTCCTCGGCGCCTGCCAGAAATCACCGACGGTACGGCGGCTCGTGGTGAAGTCCAGCACCAGCGTGTACGGGGGCACCCCGCGGGATCCGGCCGTCTTCACCGAGACCACGCAGCCCAAGTCGCTGCCGTCGGGCGGCTTCGCCAAGGACGCTGCCGAGGTCGAGGGCTACGTACGGGGCTTCGCGCGCCGGCGGCCGGACGTCGCGGTGTGCGTGCTGCGCTTCGCGAACATCCTGGGGCCCTTCGCCGATTCGGCGCTCGCCGAGTACTTCTCGATGCCGGTGATGCCGACCGTGCTGGGCTACGATCCGCGGCTGCAGTTCGTGCACGAGGACGACGTGCTGGAGGTGCTGCGGCTGGCCGCGCAGGAGCCCCGGCGCGGAACGCTGAACAGCGGGACCTTCAACATCGCGGGTGACGGCGTGCTGCTGCTGTCGCAGTGCTCGCGGCGGCTCGGGCGGCCCACGCTGCCGCTGCTGCTCCCCGCGCTCACCTGGGTGGGGTCCGCGCTGCGGGCGGTCGGGGCCGCCGACTTCTCGCCCGAGCAGATGAGGCTGCTCACGCACGGCCGGGTCGTGGAGACCACGCAGATGCGCGAGGTCCTCGGCTTCGAGCCGCTCTACACGACCGCCGAGACCTTCGCGGACTTCGCGCGCAGCCGGGGCAGCGGGCTGCTGCCGCCCGAGCGGGTCGGGCGGGCCGTGGACCGGGTGGCGGCCATGCTGGATGCCGAGGGCCCGCGGGACGACGTCGAGACGGTTGAGGGAGCGAGACGATAGTGGCGGACGCCAAGGTCATTCCGTTCGACGAGGACCGGCCGCGCCGGCGGATGCCCCGCCGGGTGCGGGCGGTGCCGGCGGCCGAGCCGGTCGCGCAGGATTCGGCCGCGCCGGAGCCGGAGGCGGCCCCCGCGGAGCGCGGGGACGGCTGGGACCGGCGGATCGCCGGCGGGCTGGCGTTCCTGCGCCGACGGGTCACCGGGGAGTACGAGGTCGACGACTTCGGCTACGACAAGGAGCTGACGGACCAGGTCCTGATGTCCCTGATGCGGCCGCTGTACGACAAGTACTTCCGGGTCGAGGTCAAGGGCATCGAGAACATCCCGGCCAAGGGCGGTGCGCTGATCGTGGCGAACCACTCCGGGACGCTGCCGCTGGACGGGCTGATGCTGCAGGTGGCGGTGCACGACCACCACCCGGCGGAGCGTCACCTGCGGCTGCTGGCGGCGGACCTGGTGTTCGTGCTGCCGGTGGTCAACGAGCTGGCCCGCAAGGCGGGGCACACCCTGGCGTGCGCGGAGGACGCGCAGCGGCTGCTGGAGGCCGGGGAGCTGGTCGGTGTCATGCCGGAGGGCTTCAAGGGGATAGGGAAGCCGTTCGGAGACCGGTACAAGCTTCAGCGGTTCGGGCGCGGCGGGTTCGTGTCGACGGCGCTGCGGGCGGGCACACCGATCGTGCCCTGCTCGATCGTGGGCGCGGAGGAGATCTACCCCATGGTCGGGAACGCGAAGACGCTGGCGCGGCTGCTGGGGATCCCGTACTTCCCGATCACGCCCACCTTCCCGTGGCTGGGGCCGCTCGGGGCGGTGCCGCTGCCGACGAAGTGGACGATCCAGTTCGGTGAGCCCATCCCGACCGACGGGTACGCCGCGGAGGCGGCGGAGGACCCGATGCTGATGTTCAACCTGACGGACCAGGTGCGGGAGCAGATCCAGCACACGCTCTACAAACTGCTGGTGCAGCGCCGGTCGGTGTTCTTCTGACGGTGGTGGGGCGGGGGGGGGGGCCCCCGCCCCCCCCCCCCCCGCGCCGGCGCCCCCCCACCCCCGCCACCCCCCCCCCCCCCCCCCCCCGCGGGCGGCCCCCCACCAGG